>JAKLJW010000001.1:266575-267394 GCA_023150935.1 Candidatus Binatia bacterium
CTCAGCGCGGGCTTCGCCAGCAACCCAAAGCGAACAACCAGCCCGTTCGCCCCGAGTAGGAGCCCTTCCCCTGGGCTCCGTATCGAGGGGCGCGCCCCTGCCGAGCCCGTCCCTCGATACGCGCCAGAAGAAGGCGCTACTCGGGACGAACGGGAAGGCACTGCCGCTCCATGGCCTGAAGATTTATTCGCGCCGTGCGCGCACACTCGGAAATCGTAAATCAGGGGCCGGTGGCGCGCTGGCTCTTTTGGGCGCGCCAGCGTTCTGGGCTGTGCATGCTCGACTACACCGCCACATCCAGGCACGTTCGCCTTCTCGTGGAGGAGCAGGGCCCCGGGGGGAGGTGGCTGCGAGCGTGCAACTCAGCGCAGGCCGGACGGCGTAAGCGTTCAACCGGCGCCGGCGCCCACTCCACGCACGGCCATGGCCTTGCCCCGGTCGGATCGGCGGGGTACGGAATTGGGGCAGGATCCAGGCCGTGCCGACAATCGGCATCTTCTACGGCATCCTCATTCAGATGTTCTGGAACGAGCATGCGCCACCTCGCTTCCATGCCCTATGTGGCGAACACGAAGCCCTCATCGACCTGCGCGATCTCAGCGTCGTGCGCGGGTCGTTGCCACGTCGGGCGATGACCCTGGTGATCGAGTGGGCCAACGACCACCGTGGCGAACTCGTGGAGGATTGGGAGCTATGTAGACAACTGCACCCAACGCGGCGGCGGGCACCGGGCCATTCTGCCGGATTGAGGCTGCCTCTCGTGCCCGCCGCGCCTGAGTTCCGGGCGTTGGGCTTCCGTTCCGTACACGTACTCAGCGA